>NZ_CP157318.1:0-20563 GCF_034555895.2 Mycobacterium europaeum | reverse complement strand
CAGCGAAGCCCCCGACGAGTGGACCATCGACGAACTCGACGACTGGCCCTTCGACGACCCCTCCATCGATGTGGCAGCCCTGCTTCAGTCGCTGCGAGAGTCGGATGCCGACCGCGCAGCCGGCCACACGTTCGGTGAAGAAGAGATTCGCGCTCGCTATGGCTTGCCGAGGCCAGGCGTAAGCGACAGACCCGTCTCCGAACCTCGGTGACCGTCCCTGCGAGGACGAGGCCGCATCTAGATCAGGCGGGGGTCGCCGTCTTCGTGGAGCACGATGTGCCGATCGCAGCGCTGGGAGCGCGTGGACGAACGTCTGTGTTGGTGGTCATGCGTTTTTCTCGTTGCTGTTGTGCAGATCCTTAACGGTGCCGATGAACACGTCGGTGATCTCGGGTAGCCGGGATACCAAGTCCCACAGCGGCTTATCGGTCTCGTACCGCGCGGCGGCGTTCTCTTGGTCCCACTGCTGCTTCCAGGCTGCATAACCAGGTAGGTCATCGGGATCGGAACTGTAGTCCAGAGCATCAAGCCCATCGGGATGCTGCGGCCGGATCATGTAAAAGCGTGCTAGTCGTCCGGTGTGGCGGTGGTACGCCACCACGTTGATCTTGAGCTCGCTTGGCCAGTCGTTGCGCATCGGTACGCGGCCCAGAAGCTGCCACTCGTCCAGGTCTGGCACCTGCAGGCAGGTGCCCTCGGTCAGTGTGATGGCCATCCGTCCATCGGAGTGCACGTGCGCGATCACCTGGTCGGGGCTGCTCGGGCCGTAACCGGGGCGCAGTGGCGGGGTGGGCGTGATGCTCATGCGTGATCTCCTTCGGTGGGTTCCCAGGGTGCGGCACAAAGTGCTCGTTATTGGTAGCCGTATGTCGCCGGTCGCCGATACCCTTTAACACATGAATCCGCAGGTGCCGGGCTATCCCGCGGGGTTGTCTGCCTCGCCGGCCGGAGCGCCTATGGGCGCAACCGTATTGCCGCCACCTCAAACGCCTGCGCCTCCTCCTGGACCTCCACCCCGGCGGAGGGGCTGGATCCTGGTGCTGCTGGTGCTGCTGGCTGCGTCGCTCTTGGCTATAAGTGCGCTCGTTATGAGCGTGATCAGAATGACCGCGTCGCCCCCACCCGCGACCATCACGACGGTAACGGCGCCACCGCCGCCCCCGCCGAACTACAGCCCCGAGCAGATAGCGTCGGCGAAAAAAGAAGCTTGCGACGCAAGCGAGGCAGCCTCCTTGAGCGTCAACAACTCGCAGCAGAACTTAATTGTCGCCGCCCGTGATCGGAAATCGCCCCAATACGGTCCCGCACTGGCGAATTTTCAGCTCGTAGTGGCGATTGAAACTAAGTACATGCAACAACATCTGCCACCGGCGACCCCAAACGATGTCGTCAAAGCGACTAATGATTACATCGCCGCGCTGGTCGCAGTGGCAGACGGCGAAACCCGTGGAGTGTCAAACCCAGACGCAGACGCGCTAGTCGACAGAGCAAACAACATCGGCGATCGACTAAACAAGGCCTGTAGCTGACGTGACCTTTCCCTTTCACTCGCCTGAGCTAAGACAGCCAGCACCATCGCCGCCATGGCTGCCTACTCCCGGCCCCAGCCGCGGAGTCATAGTGGGAGCGGCAGGCGTATTCGTGGCCGCAGTGGTCGCAGTGGCGCTGGCCGGCATAGGGCTGGCGACCTCCTCGAAAGGTGCGGTTAACACCGTGGTGGTGCCGTGGTCGCCACCGCCACCAACCGCTGATCAGGTGGCTGCGGCCCGCGCGAAGGCCTGTGAGCTGTGGGGAAGAACTGCATCGGTGATGGATGGCGCCACAAATGCGGTGGCGCACACTCCGGGTGATTGGAACACTCCTGCAGTGCAGGATGCCTTGGCCAATGAGGCGCGGGTGACATTGGTCGAAAGGGAGTATCTATATCGCGAATTGCCTGCCAATACACCGGTTGCGATCCGGTCAGGGATCAACGACTACATGGCGGCCAGCGTGGATATGGAAAACGCCACCGCGCACCGGAAAGGCACAGCGCGAGATGCCGCGATTGATCGGGCGAATGCCGCCGAGGGCAAGGTCAACGCGGCGTGCCGGTAACAGCATAAGGGGGATTGATGGCTGATGTTCCTGCGGTCAGCATCGCTGGCAACATGATCATTACTCTCGATATGGTGCCGCCGGCGGCGGAGCCGTTGGAGGCTCAAGCTGCGCATTACAAGGCGTTGGCCGAAAATACTGCGGAACTGCAGCAGCGGCTGAAGGTCGCCAATGCGATGCGTGAGGATGCCGCGCAGTCGCCCGGGTGGGAAGCCGGTCACGAAAAGAACCGCCAGCTGGCGGCCGACTACGGGCGCATGGTCGAGATATACAACGCGGCCGCAACGTATTTCACCGGGGTCGCGGGCGACTATCGCACCGCCCGCAACACTCAGAACAGGATTGCCAACGACGCGAATGCGGAACTCGCTGCGACCGCAGACCCGGTAAAACGACAGGAGATCGTGGTCGCCGCTCATGCCCGCGCTCGAGACCTGACCAGCCAGGCTGTCCAGTCCGCGCTCACAAAAGCCAAGGCGTTTCACGGGACCGCTGGCGCGGATATCACCGCTCTGACTTCGCGTTCGGGCGGTCCGATGCCTCAAGATCCCGTTCTGCCCCACAGCGGCGGTGGCGGCATCGCCGTACCTGCAGGGCGAGACAAAAAAGCGTTAGATGACAGTGGATCGCCAGATGGCGGATCTTCCGATGGCGGTGAGAACGGTGTTCAGGGTGCGGGCAGTAACCAGCATGGACCCGGCCATCGCAACGGACTCGGGCGCCCCGGGGACGATACAGACAATCCGCTGCCGCCTCCGGCGGTGGCAAATCCGTTTGCGGGCGGTGCCGAACAGATACCTGGCGGCGGGAGCGGGATTCAGTCTGTCGGGTTTCCGCCGGGGTTGACGTCGATGACCGGGGGGCTTGGTTCGATGCCCGGCGGGGGTGGCATGGGCGGCGGTTTGGGGTCAGGTGGAGGCTTGGGCGGGGGGTTGCCTGGTGGTCTTGGGCAGTTGCCCGGGACTCAGGCTGCCGGGCTGGGGAACCTGCCCGCTAACGCCATACCCACCGCCGGAGCTCCGGCACAGGCTTTCTCTCAAGGGCTTTCAACAGGATCGGCATTGGGGTCGTTGCCGCCTGCGACCGGGACCGGCACCCCGGCGGCCGGGCAGACAGCCGCAACTCCAGCGGCGGGACTGACGTCGGGCGCGGGTGTGCCCTCGGCGGGGGTGGCAGCGGCAGGTGCGACCCCGCCCACGGTTAATCCCGCGGGCGCCGGGGTGGCCAACTCTGCGGGGACGGCGGGTGCGGCGCCGGCGGCGATGATGCTTCCCCCTCCGGGTATGGGCGCTCCGGCGGCTCCTGTAGCTGGGGGCGCCAGTGGTGCAGCGCCGGTGGCCCCTGCCGGCAATTCGGCCACAGCGGGTGGTTCGGCGCCGGCTACGAACTCAGCGGGCTCGCCGGGCGGATCGGGTGGGGCGGTGGTGGTGCCGGCCGCCACTGTGAGCGCTGGAGCGGGGTCCACCCGGCGCGAAAGGTCTGATTCACCGGAGTTGGCTGCCGCAAAAGCGTTGGTGCGCAAGCTCCGTCGTGACAGTGACATCGTTAATTACGCCTGCATCGAGTGGGCCGTGGGTGTGTTTCGGCGTGAGGCTGGTGGTGCCACCGAGTGTGTGGTGATGTCCAACGAGGGCTTCGGCTATATCCCGTGGGGAGTGTTCTTGCCGCGGACTGCACGCCTTTTAGCGGCAGATGAGCGGGTGGACAACCAATTTCGGGAACGCTGGTTCGGGTCATCCGACCCTGCCGAGGTGTTAGCCGAGTACGCACAACTGCGCGGGCGCGGTGGCACGCATCTGGTTGCCATGGCGGTCACTGCGGACAGTCCCTTCGGTCGCGCGCCCGGTGTCGAATACGCCGTCTGCCCCCGCGAATTCGATGATGGCCCCTACTCGCGGCCGATCCTCGACGACATGCACATGCACCGACTCGAAGCCTTCGATCCACAGTTGTATGCCCGGATTGTGCAGACGCCGCGCGAGGTGGTGCAGCGAGCCCTGCAACAGCTCGGCGTTCAGATGACGTGGACTGTGTCGAGGTGCGAGCAGATGACGCCCGAGCTGCGCGAGATGTGGAATGTGTTGGGTACCGGCGACGACATTTCGCAGCAGACCTGGAACCAATACCGGATCGCGACCAGCGTGTATTTCGTGAATTTAAGCGCGACCAGACCGCACTTAGAGTCTTCCACTGGAGAGCGCCAGACGTATCAGGCGCAATGGGTCACGGCACGCACCATGGAATTCGTGCAGGGCTGGGAGCAGGACCTGGCCGAGGCAGCGGACATGGTCTACGCCGCAGCGACCGCCCACGCCGATCCCGCCGATTTCGCCCACCAATTCGAAATGAGGCTGCGCGCAGTCGCAGCCGAGCTCGGCTGCGACGATATTGAGCACCACAGTGAGTGAACACGAATATTTGCAATGGCTTGCCGAGCAATGGCGCCAAGAGCAGCACCAGGAGTGGCAGGCTAAGTACCGTGGGGTAGAACACCTCGCGGTGCTGGGGGCACGTCATCGCGATCTGGTCTCGGCACTCACAGAGAGCGCACGGTGGGCGGTCGGTACTGCCACACTGGGCATCCCGCCCGAGTCGACCGCCCGGGTGGCTGGCTGGGCAACTGACCTGGAACGCGCCGCATGCGATCTGCGCCTGGCGGGTATGAAGTTCGCTGCCGCGATCTGTGATCTAGGGCTGACGTGGGATTTTTTGCAACCAGATCAGCCTTCAGCTCCATCAGACTGGATCAAGAAGTCGCGGCCGTGGTTGGCGCCTGATCCCGGACTCGTCGAGTTTGCGGCCGAGGACAGGTTCGGGCTGAGCTTGCTGGCGGCGACTCGGGCGGCAGGTGAGTCATGGTCGACTGAGGTCGCCGTTGCACCGCATTTTCTGTCTGCGTTGTCGTCGGCGGTGGAGTTGGAGCCGTACAGTGCGGCCGGTTCATTGGCCGCACAGCGCGCGGTTGCGACGTTGGAGCGCGCATGCGTTGAGTCCGTAGGTATTTCCTACAACCGAATGCTGTTCAGGGGTCGGGGTTGGGCTCGTGACGCTTCTGCCATCACGGAGGAAGACGTCGACGTGATCGCGGAGTGGATGCGGACTTTGGCCGATGCCGGGATACCAAAAGCTTTGTGTGAAGCGGTTTTTCGCGACTTTCCGGTTGTTTACGATCACGCCCTTGCCGCAGCGCGTAGTAAAGCGGAGTCGATGTGACGATCCGCTGCTAACGCAGCCGGGGAACTTGCGCTCCTAATCCTTTCAAGGGGCCCTTGAAAGGATTAGGCGTTCCGCCTAGTATTCAAGGCAGTCTTGAAACTAGTGAGGGGGCCACCATGGTGTCCGCAGCGGCAGCAGATCTCGGATGCTTTGGCGCGGTCAGCCCCGGGGGGTTGGTTCGGGTTCGGGTTGGGCGTGATGGTCGGACGGTAGAGATTGGATTGTCGGCGGGGGCGATGGTGTTGTCGGCCGCTGAACTTGCCGCGGACATTGTGTGTGTGAGTGTGTTGGCGTATATGCGGTTTGAGTTGGCGCAGAATCTTCGGGCACGCGATGAGGTGGCCGCCTATGCCCGTTTTGTCGCCACCTGCTGTGGGCGGCATCGGCGAGGTACCGGGCCGGTGGCGGCACGGGAGGAGTCCCGGGATGCGGCGCGGCCGGCGGCCGTGGCGCCGCAGGAGCGCGGCGTCCTGGCCGGGCGGGTGCTGGCTCGGGGCGTCCTGGCCGGGCGGGTGCTGGCTCGGGTGAAGCGTATTGAGGCGCTGCTGGCGGCCGTGCCGGTGAGTGGTGAATCGGCCAGGGATGCCGGCGAGGTGGTTGTGTCGGTCGATTCGGCCGGCCGGCTGGTGGGTGTGTCGTTGCCACCTGAGTGCACGGTCCGTTACCGCGCGGCCGAGCTCGAGGAAGTGCTCAACAGGACGTTGGGTGCGGTGAGTACGCCTGCTGCGGTGAGCCGACGCCGCCAACCCATCCCGGCCTGACATTTCAATTGTTCGCGCTGCTGGTGGAGCGTTTCAAGGCAGTCTGAAACAATCGGCGGTGTGGACGATGAGCGCCGAGCGCTGGGCGAACTTTTGGCCGCTCACGCGGAGATGGAGCACCTGACCGCGCAGATCGGCGCCGCGCGTGAGCGCCGCCGCGATGCGGCGCGCCGGCTGATCGCGTTGGGGCGCGGCACCTCCTGGATCGCGCGCCAGCTCGGCGTGACCGCCCAAGCGGTCGACGGGTTCATCAAATACCAAGAGCGCCAAGACAAAAAGCGCGGCCAGGTCTAGATGTCGATACCGCGGTCGCGGTCCTCGATGTGGCGATCGCGGTCCTGATGGCGATCGCGAAGCCAGGTTGCGTCCAGGTGACGCTGGTAGGCGCCGCGAATGGTGGCCTGGAGTTGATCTGCGCGGGTGAGGCTGGCGCGCAGCTGGTCGTCGAGCAGCGCGGGGTGCACGCGCCGTAGCTGGGTGAGCGCGGCATCGAGGTCCGGAGCAGACGGGCGTGGGGCGGTGTCAGATGGCGTGTGGTCACCGAGGGTGGTGGTCCAGGGCAATTCGGTGTGCAGCAGGCCCAGGAGCCGTTGTGAGGGCTGCGGGGGCCATGTTCGGCGGCCGGTGGTGTCGAGCAGGATGAGGCCAGCCTGCGTGGTGGCTGCGTGTTCGGCGAGGTCGGCCAGCACTGCCGGGTCGGCGGTGGCGGCGTCTTCGACGATGAGCAGGGCGCCCGGGGGCAATTGCCACTGCCTGGTGGTGATGTGGGTGCGGGCTTCGGTGATGTTGGCGGCGGTGTCGGCGAGCTCATCAGCGACGGCACGCTCGGCCTGGTCGCGGGTGGGGCTGCACCACAGGATTTTGCGGTCGGCGGCTGCTGCTGCGCTGTGCAGGGTGTGTAGGGCCGCGCGGCGCTCGGTCGAGTGTGGGGCGTCGATGACGGTGACAGCGAAGGGCAGGCGGGCTGTTCTGGTGAGCGCGGCGGCGGTGGTTGGGGGCAGGTCGCCGATGGCACCGGGGGCAAGGCGCAGGGGCCGTTGGGGGTGGTAGCGGCTGGCGGCTTGGAGCACGCGTAGCTCGGTGGCCAGGTCGTGGCGTTGGGCGCTGAGATATTCAGTGGAGCGGGTTTCGGCGGCGGCGAAGGCCAGGGCGGCGGCCGCTTCAGCACGGTCAAGTTGCGCGAGCAGCTGATGGTGGTGGCGGCGCGCCACCTGCAGGGCCTGGTGGTCGACGTCGCGAGTGCGGGCGAGCAGCGCGTCGACGTCGGCGCCGCTGATGATGCGATCGGGTCCGCCGGCGGCCTGGGCTCGGGCGGCGAGTGCTTCTGCAAGTGGCCCGTGGTAGTGCTCGGCGGGCGTGATCTCGGGTAAGGCCATGGCGCGTAGCTGGATGTCGAGTGTGGCGGAGGCGATGTCGAGCGGGTCGGCATCGGGCTGGGCCTGCAGTTCGGCGAGTTGGGTGCGTGCCCATGCGAGGCTGGTGTGCGCGGCTTCGTAGTCGGCTTCGGCATCGGCCCATTGGGCGACGACGTCTTGGACCGCGAGTAGATAGGGGCGGTCGGCATCGGCGCGGGCCCGCAGCTCGACGATCTGGGCGGCGGCCGCGCACATCGCCGGGCCGCGGTCGTTGCGCACTGCATCAACGAAGGCAGCCAAGTCCGCTGTGCTGGCGACGAATTCGTTGCGCAGTGCGCGCGCGTCGGCCATCGCGGCCGGCAACGGTAACGGCTCAACCGGACGGTCGGGTCGCAGGTCGGCGAAGTCCAGACCGGCGTCACGGCCGCCCAACGGGATCTCTTGGCCACCACGATGGTGCGGCAGCTCGTCGACGTCGCGGCCGGCCAGCGCGGCGCCGGTGTCGATGCGCTGCTCGCCGAGCGGGTCGGGGGGAAGTTGTTCTTCTTCCTCGGGGTGCAGTGGGGGTTGGTCGGGGAGTGGGTGCTCGGTGTTGTCGTGGTGGCCGCCGATCAGGTCGACGGTGTAGGTGATGGCGCGGGCGTATTGGTGGGCGGGGATGGTGTGGTCGGGGTCGACGTCGGCGAGGTGTTCGGCGGCGACATGCAACAGGCCGGCGGGGGTCCAGCGGGTGGGGTCGGCGGCATTGACCGCCGAGACAAGGCCGGGCCAGGCCGGGTCGGCGATGATGGATTCGGCGGCCGCAGATCCAAAAACGTTGTGCAGGTCGGTAATCCAGGCCGGGCGTAGACCGGCATCGGGAGTGTCGAGGGCGGCCGCGGGGGTGAGTTCGGCGGCAAGTCGCCACCACAGCGCGGCGGCGGGCAGCTCGTCGGGCAGGGGTTGTTCGGTGGCGGCCGCGCGAACCAGGACAGGCAGATCGGGGCGGCTCATGGCAGCTTCGGTCAGGCGCGCAGCCAGTTGCGGCCAGTACCCGTCGGCGCGGATACGGGGGTCGATGGAGTCGATGAGCTGCTCAAAGCGGCGGGTGTGCGGGTTCTGGGTGCGCACGACCGCTTGGGCACGTTCTTCGAGCAGTTCCTGGATGGCGCGGGCGCGCACGGCGTACTGCGGTGGCCCCAACAGTCGGGTGTCGTCGACAGCGACGTGGTGGGCGGCGCGAAAGACCGCGATTTCAGCGGCAAGGGGCCGGTTGGCGGCCAGCACGGGCTTGGCCCACGCCGGTGCGGTCGCCGGCGTCCAGTGGTGGATGACGGTCTCGCGGATCTCATCAACCAACTCGGTGACCAGCGCTGCGCGCCGGGCCAGGTAATCGCCCCACTCGGGGTCGTCGGCCAACAATGCGGGGGTGGCGGGCAGCCACCGCAGCGGCCCGATCCCGGCCGAGTGTCCACCGGTGGGATCGATGCGCCAGTCCAGAACCGCAGCGGGATCGTGAGCGCTAAACAGCTCACCGACGTTGGCGGCCTCGCTCAGCGTGGCCACCGGGTCACGCCCATCGGCGGCGACGAGAGCCAGGTGTTGGCACAGCACCGGCCATGCCTCGGCGCGGGTCAAACCCGGGTAGAGCTGATCGGCGGTGAGGTGCAGTTGCGCCAGCAGCGCCGGGGACGCCACGTGGTGGGCCGCCCGACCCAAGGCGTCGTGATACATCGCCGCGGCCGGACCCAACCGCACGAACGGGTCACGGGCCTGGCGTGCGGCGGTGGTGGCCGAGACCTGGGCATCGTCGCGGGCCAGGGTTTTCGTCAAGACGTCGACGGCGGTTTCGGGGTGAGTTGCCTTGGGGGACAACACCCGATGCGGGTCGGACTCGGCGGTGGATAGGTAGATGTGGTTTTCGACGCGACCACGCGTTAAGGCCACGTAGAGCAGTTGGCGGGTGAGATGGCCGCCGCCGACAATATGGCAGGCGTACTGGGCAGTCAGGCCTTGCGTGAGGTCCACGGTGGCCGCATAGCCCAGGGTGACGTGGGTTTTTACGTAGTCTGCGGGCAAGGTGATGCGCTGACCGGAATCGAGATGGGTGGCGATCACCGACCCATCGGCGCGCACCCGATGAACCGTGTAGCGATAGCCATTGCGCACGTAATCGGTGCGACCCAGCCGCAGACCGCGGGCATTCTCGCGGCTGCGGATCACATCACCCGCCGAGGCGGCCAGCCCATCGGACAACATGACTTCCCGGCCCACACGCCCGCCAGTGGCGGCGAGGCGATCCAGGCGAGCGCGGGCATTGAGGGTATCGACGATGTCGTTGGTGGGCGCCAACAGCAAGGAATCGCGGCCAGCAGCCAGGTCGGCGGCCCACGCGGTGTAGGCCATGTCGGCGGCAGTCTGATCAGCACCGACGTGCACCCGCTGGTGGTCGATGTAAAACCCGAGGCCGGTGGGGTCACCGTTGCGGATCGCCAGGGTGGCTGCGCTTTCCGCGGTGGAGCCAAAGCGCACCAACTCAGACAGCGTCAGTGCGCCGGTTTCCTGGGCGATGTCGCGCAGCACACCGCCAGCGGAGATGGACGCGAGTTGGCCGTCATCGCCGATGAGGATGATGCTGGCGCCGCGCGCTAACGCGTGGGCGATCACCGCATCAAGTTCCACGGTTCCGGCTTTGCCGGCCTCGTCGATGATGAGCAGCGTGTCGGGGCCGACCGTGGTGAACCACTGCGGCGCAGCGGGGCGAGACGAACCGCCTGGGGCGGCCGACCACACATATTTGGCGATGGTGTCGGTGGGGGCTGACAGATCCGCGCCGAGTTCGATGGCGGCCGCCGCGGTGGGGGCCAAACCGAGGACGATACCGCCCGAGGAGCGCCAAGCCTGCGATAGCGCGGCCATCGCGGTCGTCTTGCCGCTGCCGGCCGGAGCCAGCGCCAAGGCCAGCCGCCGCCCCCCTGTGGCCATCTCGCGGACCAGGGCGACCTGGCCCTCGTTGAGGTGTTTTCCGCGTGCGGCCGAATCAGCCAGCGCCAGCTCGACATCGCTGTCGGCGACCGTGCGGCCGCCGAGCTGGCGGGCAGCAGCAAGGATGCGTCGCTCAGCAGCCAGTACCTCATGGCAGGTGTAGGTGGTGCTGCCGTGGCGGGTGTAGACGCTGGTTCCATCGCGGCGGCGCAGCGGCGCCGGTTCACCCATGTCGCCGTCGTCGAGGTCGATGTGGGCCACCGACAGCGGCTCGGACAACGCGACCTGCGTGATCTGATCGGCCAACGTCGCGTTGGTGGCATGCCCGCTGCTCCGGACGAGGCGCTGCGCTTCGGCGAGCACGTGGTGGCGCTGCCAGGTTGCCCGCGACCGAGCCACCGTGGCGATAACTTTCGTCGCAGCCGCCTTGATCCAATCGTCGTCGACGGCGTCGAGCTGCCGGGACGAGGTGGACAAAATCTTGCCCAGCATGGCGGTCAGTTCCCGCGCCCCGCCCAGGACTTCGATGGCTTGTCCGCGCCATGTCTGACGCTGCTCGGCGAGCGATCGGGGTTCGTGTTTGGCCTCGCGGGTTTCCAGGGTCGCTTGTTGGGCCAGCCCGATGGCTTCCACGGTCGTGGGCTCGCGGCCATGGGCCACCTGGAATTGCTTGGCGAGCTCGGCGGTGCGGGCTTCGATCGCCAGTCGCCGCGAGGACCAGGCGGCCATCAGCTCGGTCGACATGCCGATGATTTCGCGCACCGGGCGCTTGCCGCGGCCCTCGCTCGCCACGTCGGCGAACCGCAGCGCCAGCCGCTCGCCCAGGTGGGCCTCCAGCCGCGTGTTGTACAGCTCGGAAGCTGCGACCGTGAACTGATGGATCGGCCGGCCGTCCAATGCCAACCAGCGCAGCACCCCATCAGGGCCAACGGTGGCGACCTTGTTGGAGATCGCCACATGGGTGTGCAGATCCGGGTCGCCGGCGCGGGAGTCACGGTGGGTGAACGCGGCTCCGATGAGTCCGGTGGTGTCGACCTGGGCGACACCATCAGTACCGGAACGGGTGAGCGCGGCGTGCGTTTCCAGCCACGCCAGCGCATCGGTCACCGCCGCGTCGTGGCATTCCTCCACGACTTTCGCGACGTCGCGCGGCGCGATCGCCCACAAGCTCGACACCGACTTCACCGGCGAAAACGTCAAGTCGTAGCCGGCGACCGCGGTGGTGCGGGCGCGGGTTTCTCGCGCGATAAAGCCAGTCAGTTCACGATCGTCAGCGGGCGCGCGGCCGTATTGCTCGGCGAATATTCTGCGCGCGACGACGGTGCGGATCGCGGCGCGGGTGGGCGCGTCGATGGACGCGGCTGATGGCCTACCGGCTTGTTCGTTGTGGTCGCGGTAGGCCACTGCCAGGGCGCGGGCAAACGTGGTTTCCCCGTCGCGGATATAGAACTTGCGACCCAGTTTGGCGGCCTCGATCGCCGCGAGACCGTGCACCCCGCGTGCGGTCACATAGTCAGCGATCACATCGGCGTTGGGATGCAGCCCCTCGCCGAACAACGCCTTCATTTGAGCTTCGGTGACCTGGGAACCCTCCGGCACCGCCCATACCTTGGCCACATCGTCGGCTGAAACCTGGCGCGCCCCAGTGGATTGCAGCGACGCCAAACCAGACCCCACCCACCGGCCCGGAGACTCACCTTTCGACGAGTAGTAATCGATCAGCGGTGCCCGCCCGCGGGCCGTAGCATCCACAGCAGCGACCTGCCGGATCAGGTACTCATACCCGTTGCCGGCAGTGAGCTTATGCATCGTCATCGTCACTGCAGTGCCGTCCCTTTCCAGGCGCACGCTAGAGACCTCAGAGACGATCTGTCCCACACAGATGGGCCGGTTCTTAAGAAACCGTGACCTTAATGCAAGAGGTGTGTGGTGTCTGGGGTGCTTGAGAACGGTTGGTGCAGCTGGGGGTTGGTGCGGGGGCTTGTGGGTGTGAGCCGGCTTAGGTTGCGCGGCAGTGGGATCGGGCAACATGGACGGTGGACAAATGTCGACAGTTGATGTTTTGCTCGGTGTTGGTAGCGAAGGTCAACGGGTTGGCCGTATGGTGCGGGCATGGTGAAATGCCGCCACGAAATCAACAGTGCGCAACGCAGGTTCACGGGCGGTGCTGGCAGGAACGAGTCAGCTAGGCGATGGGTGCACTGACGGGCAGCTCAGGAAACGGCGAACCACGCTCTGGGAAACGGTCGCGTGATGGCAAACGTTGGGGCTGGTTGCGGGCGGTGATTCGAATGTGGAAGCGGGGTTCGGTGCGCGCGGGAGCCAGACCCACTAGGTGCGAAATGCCGCCGGTGACATCACCTTTAGGCGGGCGCGGTTGTGGGTTGTTCGGCACCGCAGTGCTGTACCAGGCGCGACGGTTAGTGTCTGCGCTGCTGCTCGATTGCTGCCACCGCGGCCTCTAGCGCGCCCGGGGTGCCGACGTCGAGAACACGGTCGGTGATGTTGTTGTCGAGGGCGTAAACGCCTTCGACGGGGCCTTCAGAGAAGTGTTGGCGGACAGCCTCAATCTTCCAATCCCGCGCGGCGGGATCGCGCATCCGCGCCAGCTGCTCATCGTGCAGGAGTTGGCGGGCTTGTTGTGCGTCACGGCCGCGCACCGACCACTGCGCACCGGGGTAGCGGGCAACCCAGGTGCCGTCGGGCTGTTCGGTAACCGAGGGCGTGAACACGAACGAGACATTGCGCTCGATCATCAGCCGTTCGATATCGGCTTGGGTTTCGACGTTCATCACACCCTCCCGTCGTCGTCCACACATCCATCATGGCGCGATGCCGAGAAGCGTGCGCGACGTACCGCGAGGTCGAGGGCGGCGGCATCGGCCGCCGCGGCCGCCGTGCGGCGCTCAGCGGCGCGCCGGGACAAACGGACGGCTTCGGCACGCGCGGCGGCGCGACCAGCACCGGCAAGGGCGGCCTGGCCCTGGTCGCGGGCGGCGAGGTAGGCCGCGTGTTCGGCGGCCACGGCGGCGCGACGAGTCTGGCCGGCGGCCAGCTCTTCAGCTTCGCGGGCGAGATCGGCAGCGGCCGGCCGTTCGGCGAGGTTGTCCGTACCGTGCCAGGCGAGGATGGCGCCCAGCAGGCCGATCGGGCGTGCTGGGCTGTCGGGGATGCGCCTGCCTACACCGAGCCAGTCAGTGATCAGCTGGTTGAGGTCACGCGGGGTCCAGCCGGCCGCCGCCGGCGCTGCCAGCATCGCCGCCCAACTGGCCGGAGTGAAGCGGTGAGCCCATGGTGGGGCATGCGGATCTGCACGCCAAGTCACCGCCAGCCGCCGTCCCCCGGGATCTGAAGCTCGGCGGCGCGCAGCGCCGCTGTGCCGGGCGCCCTGGTGGCGCCCGCGGGTAGTAACCAGTCGTTCTCCAGGTGAGGTGGTGGTGGTTACTTGGGACCGTGCCGGGTGGGGTGACAAGCTGTTAATGGCGCGGTTGAGCTGGGCGTTGTCGTGGAGGACCCAGACTGAGGCCCAGCCGCGATGGTGATCACCCATGCGCCAGGAGGCCATGCGTTCGGTGTAGGTGCGTTGGCGGCCGCGCAGGACCTCGGTGGCCACCCCGAGCAGCCGTAGGCATTCGTGGGCGCGTTGGATGGTGCGCTCGTTGTAGCCGGTGTCGTGGTGCAGTTGGGTGTTGGTGGGCCGGCAGTTGCGGCCAGTGTCGCGGTCGGCGTAGTGCGCCATGGCGGCCGCGATCACGATCAGCGTTCGTTTGGCGATGCCGCCGTTGCACATGCGTGGCCGGATCTCAGGGTAATGCAGGTCGTAGGCCACTGCCACGGTGACGTGCGCCCAGCGCGCCGGTCCCCCCGACCAGCACGGCACCCCCGCGTAGGCGTCGTCTTCGAGCTCGAGGTTGACGAACATGCTGGCCGGCGGAAGATCGCCACCGCGCAACCGGCGGCCGCGGCGGATCGCCACCACATCAGCGACCGGCGCGGTACGAACGACACCGCGACGACGGCGACCAGCGCTACAACCGCGATACGTCGGCGGCCGCGACGCGAGCGGCCGAGTGGCGGCACACCCTCGATATGCGATGGCACGCAAGTCCACGGGCGGGGTGGACAAAAGTTGATCACGAAGCGCGCCGTTGTCTGGAAAGGCAGACAGGTATGCGCTACCGTGAGATCTGACCTGCAAAAGTCAAGATCCCTTCGGGGACATGGGTGCGGACCCGGAACCGAGCGCCAACTCGGTTCAAACCCCCCGACAGGGCCCCGCTACGCGGGGCCTTCGTCATGTCAGCAGAGGATCGATCCCTTACCCAGCTATTGAGATGTCACATCTGCCCGGCCGTTCCAGCAGGACAAGAAAGCTGCGGGCTTGGAGTCTCACATCGCCAGCGGCAGGACCTCCTTGTGATGGTCGAGCTCGCGGACAAGTTCGGGAAAGCCGGTGTGTACGGCTAGAAGGTCGGCCACGTACTGAGAGACAGACATGCCGTGCCCTGCGGCTAAGTGCTTGATCTTGTCGGAGACGACGCGCTCTGGGCGAGTTAGTAGTTCAACGCGGTCGCCTTTACGAGGTCGAGGCATGGTCTGCAGCCTGCCAGGCAGACGCTTGTATCTGATACAAGACACGCGCTGTGCGCGTGATTTTTTCGTGACCAGATCTGCCAGGATTGGCGCCCTGGGCTACACCCCCCAACAACCGAGCGTCCAGTGACAGAAACCTTCACGCGACAGGCCAGGAAGGGGCAGAGCCCCACGCACGGGCACCGGAAGTCCGCGGGTCATCGCGTCAGGGTCGTCTGGTGAGGATCGCAATGGCGGCTTGAATGATGACGCTGAGGATGGCGCTGATGACGCGTCCGGTGTCCCCGATGGTGACCTTGGAGTCCGGGTTGCGGGCGTGGATGCGATCAGCCAAAACGCAGATGCTCACGACGATGGCCACGATTCCGAGGATGGCAACGATTCCCACTGCCAGGTCAGTTCCGCTCATGGTTGGTGCTCTTTCTCGCGATGGTCGGGAAAGTGGGTCCCGGAGCGGGGCGTATGAGCTCCGCTCTCTTCTTCTGGGCGGAACTGCGCTGTTTTCCAGGGCACTGGCCGCACCTTTCTTGTCGTGGCAACTCGGTCATCAGTGAAGTACCGGGGCGAGAGCTGTTTTCCGTCACGCGCGGTGCGGTAGGTAGTTCTCTGGCACTCATCGGGAGGTATACGCCGGCGGGGTGCAGGCGGACGGGGTCATGAGGTGCGGGGCCGAGGAGAAGGGGTGCTGGGTTTGGCATTCACGACCTCTAATGCCTTGTGCAAGGTCGATTTGCCGACAAGCCGAGTGGTAACGGTTTGGTAACGACCCGTACAAATACCGGCTTACCTGGGTAGACGTAATGACGTAATAGCGTGTTGACGCATATGCGTCATTGCGCTGTGACGTAATGTTTGGGGCATGCCTACGGTTTCTTTGGTCCACACCAAGGGTGGCGTCGCGAAGACGACGTCGGCGGTGTATCTCGCGACTGCTGCGCAGCGCCGCGGCCGCGATGTCGTACTTGTCGATGCCGACCCGCAGGGCTCGGCGCTGGAATGGGCGGCGGCCGCCCAGGATGACCCGTTGCCGTTTTCGGTGGTGCCGGCACGCCGGCCCCTGGACGTCAGTGGTCCCCAGGAGTTGACGATCGTGGACACTCCCCCGGGTACGGCGCAGGTTATTCAAGAAGCGATTGAGCTGGCCGATCTGGTCGTGGTGCCCACGGGGGCTTCGCCACTGGATGTCCGCCGGGTGTGGCCGACTTTGGAGATCACCGCGCACCGCCCCACAGCCGTGTTGTTGACCGGCGTGGATCTGCGTACCCGACTAGCCGACGAGGTGAAGACCCTGCTGGAGGACGAAGGGGTGCCGGTGATCGAAACGCGGATTGTTCGCCGCGAGGGCATCCGCCGGGCGTTCGGGGCTACACCGGATCACCTGTACGGCTATGACGACGTGTTCGACGAGCTGCTGGGGGCGCTGGTTCATGTCTGATTTGACTTCGAAGATGGCCGCGCGGGTGAAGACAGAGCCGACCAAGCGGGCGGCGGAGGCGTTCCGCTCCCCCACTGACGATATGCAGCGTGCCACGGTCTATCTGCCACGCGCGACGGTGCGCGGACTGAAGCAGGCTGCACTAGATCAGGACACCAGCATGAGCAAAATCCTCACTGACCTGGCCGATCAGTGGTTGGCGCAAAACGTAAAGACGTGATGACGTAAAGACGTAACGACGTAATGACGCGTATACGTTGTTGCGTCATTACGCGCACAACTTCATGCCACGGTTGGAAACGCCTGGCGGGCGATTGCACGCCCGCCAGTTAGCGTCTGTTGCATGCGAGTGGGTGTGTACATCGATGGGTTCAATCTGTACTACGGCGGCAAGTTCCTTTGTGGCTCTGGCACGGCCGGCTGGCGATGGCTTGACCTGCGCGCCTTGGCGACACGGCTCATCGCCAACCAATCCGCCTGGAGCGGCGCGACCGTTGAACGCATCGTGTACTGCACTGCGCGTATCTCAGGAGCTGACAACCGCGTTGGCAGTCGAGAACAGGACGCCTACCTCGCCGCTTTGATCCGTGCCGCTGTCGTGGATCACATCGAAGAGGGCAACTACGTCAACCGCGTCGCCTCCGCGCCCCTGGCCACCAAAGACCGACGTGGGCGTCCGGTTCTCACCACCCCAGCTTGGCCGGTAACCATCAAAGATGGCGCCGGACTGAACGCCCCCGACGCGCGATTCTTCGTCTCCGTTGCGCGGCGTGAGGAAAAGGGCTCCGATGTGAATGTGGCCGCTCACCTGCTGCTCGACATCCTCGAAAAGCGCATCGATGCCGCGCTGGTGATCAGCAACGACAGCGACCTGAAATTCCCCGTTCAGGCCGCACGTGATCGCGTCCCGGTTGGCACCATCAACCCGACCAAAAACCAGACCGCAGGAAAGCTGCGCGGTAAACCGTCGGACGGGGTAGGCAACCACTGGTGGTACCAGCTGGTGGCCGCCGATTTCCAGTCCTGCCAACTTCCAGACCCCGCTGGTGGGGTCTCTAAGCCTCAGCCCTGGTGACATACCCGACAAGGGAGGGGAATTGCGTGGACGCAACGCGCGTTGCATAATTGCGCAATACCACCCGTTCCCGGCAGGGGACGGGTTTTTTCTGCCCGCGCTAAGCGAGACTGCGGTCCACCCCTCAACCAAAAAACGTAATGACGTAACGTAATGACGTACTGACGTAGTGACGTATATACGTCGTTACGTCACTACGTTCATGGTTGGCGGCTGGTTAAAGCGCTTTTCCCAGGCTGGGTAGCTGCCGAGGCTGCGAAGAAGCGGAGCCGTGAGTGCTGCCACGACCTGGTCGGGATTTTCATCGAGGTCGCTCAGGGAAGCTTCGGTTGCCCTCTCGTAGATGTCTTCTGTGTAGACGGGCCCTCTGTCGCCAAAATTCCGGTCGGCGATCATCCACGACGTCGAGTCGCGAAGGCCATTCATCGAGAGGGCGAACCGCCAACTGCCGGTGTATCCCCAGCGGTGTGACACTGCAGCGGCCAGACGGGCAAGCAAGCTGACGTGCCCGATGATCAACAATTCCAAGACGACGGTGAGATCGGGTTGGGGAGGGGCCACGTTTCTGAATGAGCGTGTGGTCACGGCGCGCTCCGATGCCAGAACGAGCCGGCCAGACTCATACAGCACGATCTCGGCGGCGCGATCCTCGCCGGCGAAGCGTTGCCCGTCGTACATGCCGGTGGTCAACGCGACACCGCCAGGGCGGCGAGCAAAACCACCAGCGTGAGCCAGCGTTGGTGCGTATGTGTCATGTTCTGGACCTGTGGCCGCGTGAACGAGCTGGAGCACTGCTTCTTCCCACCGCGAGGCTTCGGTGAGGGAGACGAGCATGTCTTCCCGTGCACTGAGCGGATCGGCCAGCACGACGAGCAGAGGCGCGCCGTCGCCGACGAGCTCGGTACGGATCGATCGGGCTTCAACTCGCAGATCGCGGCGGTCCGCCAGGCGCCGGTCAAGGAGCCGTACGACCTCGGTGTTGGTCAGCACACGGTTGGTTTTGTCGCCGCGGCCGTAATAGCGCCCGTCAGCCATGTGTGGCGCTCGGACTGACTGCGGGACGTGGACAACGAGGTACCCATGGTCGGCGTGGGTTGTCGAATTGATGACGGTGGTCCGAATCTGTACTGCCTCGTCGACCCTCATCCGCGCAATCTGCTCGATTCGCTCAGCGAGCCCCGCTAGGGGGACCGGCCACAGACTAGGCGGCGACGTGTCCTCGTCGACGCCGATCAGGATCGTTCCTCCGTCAAGAGCGAAAGCAGCGATGTCTTTGGCTAGGTCTTTATTCGCGGCGTTACCGGATGCCAGCTCGCGTTTGAGATCCAACCAGTGGGTTTCTTCCAGCAGGCCATTCAGCGCTAGCCGCTGCAGTTCTTCCTCGGTGCGGGCGGGGATCGCATTCATGGGGCTCCTCAAGGGGTCTTTCGCGCGACTAGCGGCTGAGCATTTCGAGTAGTCGCTTTGCCCCGCGGTCAGACACCGACTGCGACGATAGGACGTAGGCGGCGGCTTGATCGGGAGTGAGACGGCCGCCGCTGATGTGGCCGCTGAGAAATCGCCGTGCTTGGGCCTTGTCATCTGCTCCGGTCCAGCCGTTGCGACCGCCGTAGAAAATGACGGAATCGAGGTCTTTGCGCACGTCATCGTCCATCTCGGAGGTGGTGACCTCTCCTGTCAGCAAGTTGATGGCGGCCGCGCCAGCAGCCCACTCGGCCAAGGGTGTGGAGCCCTCGACGACAGCAAGTGAATGACCGCGGGCGAGGCCCATCGCGAAGTGCAACGACCGTTCATCTGGCACGAAGGCGAGAACCGGCCCGCGGTCAGGCCGGTTGCGGCTTTGCGGAGTGGCGTGCCCACCCGCTCGGATGATCTCGTCGAGGTCGGCATAACCGAAGCTCGCGGCATTTTGCGCGTTGCTCACCAGCAGCGGCGCTAGATCCTCCTCCTGGCCGCGTTCCCAGATCCAATTGGCGGCCAGGGCGATGGCGTCCTCATACGGCCGATCTTCGACGTCATCGGGGACCCACGCCGCGGCTCGCAGATGAGTCGACGGGTGCAGTTCGGCGCTGGTCATTACGCGGCTCCTGAGGGCGAGCTGAGTTTGGCCAGGTAGCGGTACGCCGTGGCCCGACTGATACCGAATGCTTGAGCAAGTTCAGGGACCGGTTCCCCCGTTGCGGCGAGTCGGCGCAGCTGTTCTTGGCGTTCCGGGGTCAGCTTGGCCGGCTTGGTAGCCGGCAGTTGGCGAACTCGGCGGGAGTCCCGGGATGCGGCGCGCCGCTCGCGGCCGAGTTCGAGTTCGAGCTCGGCCAGCGTAGCCATAATAGTGGCCACCGCACGCCCTGTCGGTGTACCGGTGTCTACGCCTTCGCGTAAGGCGCGCAATAGAATTCGGCGCTGGCCAAGCTCTGCGATGGTGCGAGTTACTTCTACGACAGATCGGCCCAGTCGATCGATGGCGGTGACCACTACGGTGTCACCTTCGCGGGCGTAGTGCAGCAAGGCCGTCAGGCCTGGCCGATCGGTGTTCACTGCACCGGAGACTTTGTCGGTGAAGACATGGCCAGATTCGACCCCCTCGGCGGCGAGCGCGGCGAGCTGCGCATCGAGATCCTGGCCCACAGTGCTCACCCGCGCGTACCCGAGAATCGCTGTCACAGCATCTACCGTCTCATTGCCCTCCGACAATGCGGATCTGAGACACGCGGTGTGAGACAAGAAATGAGACAGTACGACCAGCGGTTACGCGACAGGGGAGTAGCGCCCGATGGGTGTCTCGTTTCTTTAGATGTGCGACAGGAGCAATGTGCTCAACTGTCAGCGGACATGGCTATCTCGGGAGAGCGGGCCCAGTTGTGACGGCCGGATGTCCCGACGTCCCTATCCTTGGAGGCGTGACGAGCGAGTGCGGTGACACCGGGTCGGAGCTGCCTTCGTCCCCGACTTCGTCCCGCCGTTTCGGTCAACTGCCCGACCTTGGTGTCTCAGATGACTTCGACAAGCCGCTACCTCGCGGTGATGTCGCTGTGTGGGAAGCGTCTGACACGTCGGCCCACCAGGGCGA
>NZ_CP157317.1:0-22989 GCF_034555895.2 Mycobacterium europaeum | reverse complement strand
CGCAGAAGCAGCACGTCAAATTGCACGAGGTCGCTCGCCAGGTGCTTACATCGATTCGCCGACCCGAGAAGTAGCTAGCAAGCCGTTCAAGGGGTCGTGGACCGGTTGATGCCAGTACTGGGACAGGGATACACGTGGATGTCATCACATCCATCGTCGTCGCGGCCATTGCTCGTGTGAATGCTCGACATCTACTAGGTGACTGGCCGCGAGCGCGGTCATCGAATTATCGATGTTCTGGCCGTAGATGGCTCGGCGGTGCGGGTCACGCAGCAGCGTGTATGCGGCTAGGACCTGCTGCAACCGGGTTTGTGTGTCCGTGATTTCAGCCGGAGTGGCGGCAGGTGTTACGCCGAGCGCGGCGTAAAGATCGTGGGGATGGGGGCCTTGGTTCATGTCTGGCCTTGTGTCGAAGGTGTGGACAGTCCGGCTAGAAGAGGGGTCGATCTTGGCTTGGGGACCGCCAACGCCCACCCCAAGCGCATTAGCTAATTCGGGCGGGGTAGGCGAGGCCCGCCGCCCCCGAAGGGAGGAGGGACGGCGGGCCACGTCGTATTGTGCGGTATTCACGCATCGCCCAGTGCTGCTCGGTGTGCCACGTCGGTGGCGGTGCGCGCGCAGGTCAGCGCCTGCGTCGTGCGCGTGGTGAGGTCGCTGTGGACGGCACGCGAATCACTGCCGGTGGGTGTTGGTCATTAGTCAGGGCATCACCTCCCGTTCACAAGGGCCGGCGGCTAGGGACTGGTTGTGCGCGTCGGAGGAGACCGCTGGGTGGGCCACACTCGATTCTGCCGCCGCCGGGTGGACCCCTGGCTGCTGTCACTAGGTGGCCGGGAGGGTCGGTCGAGGGTGGTGGTGACAGCGGCGACTTGGGTAGGCCGTGGCCGGGCGGCGGGCGCCTCGGCGACTTGGGGCTCGCTCAACGCGGTGTCGAGTTGCAGGCGCATCCACTCGGCGCGCACGATCCTCTCGGCTTCGTCGAGCACTGTGTCAGTGAGCGTGTCGATAGCCATCTTTGTCACCCCCTTCGCTTGGCGCGCCGGTGGCCGGAGTTGTCCTTAGGCGTTGATCGCCGTTTTTTGGCCGTCGTGATTGATCTCGATACGCCGCGGCTTGGCCTTCTCGGCCACCGGGATCGTCAGCCGTAAGACCCCGTCGTGGTAGCTGGCCTCGATCTTGTCGGTGTCAAGGTTTTCACCGAGGAACAGTTGGCGGCTGAAAACGCCGCGCGGGCGTTCGGCGGACAGCATTTCCCGGTTTTGGTCCAGGCCGGGGCGCTCGGCACGCACGGTGAGCATGTTGCGCTCCACGTCGAGATTGAGTGAATCCGCTTGCACGCCAGGCAGATCGAATTCGATGATGAAATGCTCGCCGTCTCGCCAGGCGTCCATCGGCATCACCGCTGGACGGGCGGCTGTGCCGAAGACCTGTTGGGTCCAGCGGTCGAGGTCACGGAACGGATCTGTACGCATCAGCGCCATGATTTCACCTCCCAAATCAAGGGGCAGATCTATGTCTACAGGTATAAGTTTTTGATAGCACTACGTGTATACTTCCGCAAGTAGCCGGTACAAGTTTCCGAGGGGGAAGCCGTGGCCGATGACCCGACAGCCCGGTCGGCGCGCGGTCTCTACGGGATCTCGGTAACCTCCGAGTTGTCCGGGATCGCTCCGCAGACGCTGCGGCTCTATGAGCGCCGTGGACTGCTGGCCCCCTCACGCACCGACGGGGGAACACGCCGCTACAGCGACGAGGACCTTCAGCGCCTGCAGCGCATCACCGAACTGGTCGACCAAGGCGTCAACCTGGCCGGCGTTGCCCGAATCCTGGACCTAGAAACTAAAAATGACCAGCTGCAATCCGACTACACCCAGCTAGAGCTGCGCAATGCCCAACGTAAGGTCAGCCGCAAACCGGCGGCCGGTCGCAGTCTGGGCGGGAAACGAGGAAGGAAGGGGTCGTCCTGATCATGAAGTACACCGAGAACATTGTTCTGCCCGACGACGCGTCCGAGGCAGACGCGATCGATCAGGCGCGGGTGATCGATGTTGACGATGACACCGGACTCGACCCGACCCAGCTCGATGCGCTTGGTGATCGGGACGTCAGCGAAACCGACGTGATCGACCAGGCCACTATCGTGCCCGCCCCGAGGGAAATGATCGAAACGCGAAGCAGCATCCGCTGACCTGCAATAGGTTAGGCGTTCTCGGCGGGAAGGTCGTGCAGATCGTGCAGCCGCGGCGCCGGGGCGCTATCGCGTTCGCTGACAGTGAACAAGTTTCCCCAGGTGGCAAGTGCGACAGCGGCGGCAGCATGGTCGAGGTCCTCGGACAGTTGGTCTTCGGCGATGGCGACCAGCGCGTCGGCCAGGTTGACCGGGTTGACGTCGTGTCGCTTTGCGGTCTGCATCAGTTCGACGAATGCTTGGTCGACGCGGTAGCGCCGCAGGGTGACCAGGACTCCTTCGGCGGTATCGAGAATCCGCGCACCGGTGCGGCGCGAGTCGCGCGGCCGACGAGGATACTCAGTCATGGCTGATCACCTCCTTTTCCACAGCAACAACCGGGCAGGTGGGTGGTGTCTGGCCGGTGACACCACCCACCGACGGCTCAGGCGATGGCCTTTTGTTCACGGCCGGTCGTAATCGCGACCTTGCGCGGCTTGGCCGCCTCGGCCACCGGAACCGTCAGCCGCAGCACCCCGTCGGTATAGCTGGCGCCGATGTGGTCGGTATCGAGCTGATCGCCCAACAACAGCTGCCGGCTGAACACCCCGTGCGGGCGCTCGGCGGCCACCCAGTCATGGCCCTCATCGCCCACATACGGGCGCTCGGCGCGCACCGTCAGCGCGCCCTGGTCGGCTGTCACCTCGATCGAGTCGGGATAGACGCCTGGCACGTCGAGCTCCACGATGAACGTGTCGCCGTCACGCCAGACATCCATCGGCATCACCGCCGGGCGCGCGGCGGTACCCACAGGGTTCCCCCACGGTTGGGTGAGTCGGTAAAGATCACGAAAGAGCGGCTCGAACCCCAACATTGTCATCACCTCCTGCTACCTATTATCTACATCTTCCAATGCATATAATTGCTGGCTCCGAGGACATATTCCTGAGGTTTCCCGCTAGACGCATGTTCTGCCTGACAACGCCACTGCCTGACACGGGGATGCCCTGGCCGTGTCGGCTACCTGGGGGTCACCGGTGAGCAGCTCGTGATAACAACTTCAATAATGTGTTTCGCCGCTTGGCCAGTGCGCGGTGTTGGTGGGCCGACCAGTCTTGCACGGGTGGCAGCGTTAGCTGCAGAGTCAGGGCGGTGTGGCGCAGGGCGGGGTCGGAGGTGCTGTGGGCGATATCGGCCAGAATCTTGTGAATCCTGCGGTCGATAGGGTGCACCGCATCCTGATCATCACCCATCGGCGCAATCTACCCCCGAGGAAGGGGGTTGGGCAGGCCACCGGCTGCTTCGCTGTGGTTTAGCACTGCTCATCTGTGTGTGAACCAAGTGGCGGGCTTGAGGGGCGGCCAAATAGAGCATCAAGCAGCAGTCCGTAGCCGTTTTGCCGCAAACTGATCCGCAGCACAGGATGAGGGGTGTTAGAGGAAAGCCAGCGCTTAAGTGCCTCGTGTTGGTGTCGAGCTGATGCGGAACTGATCCCCAGCATCCGCATCAATGCCGGCATGGTCGACGGACCAGGATGCGATGTCACCGGGCTAGTCGCGGTGTCCGGGGATGCCGCGCACCCCGGTGGGTGCGGGCCGCCCGCGGGGCTGCGCGGGTCCCGGTTATCACGCCGCGTGAACTCATGTGGTCGCTTCATCGCGTCACCTCACCTGAGAGCTTGTAGCAAACGGTTTGCCGAATTCGGTTCAGCTGCTGGTCCACGCTTATTTAGATGTCCTAGGTTTTAGGGAAACCAACGCGTGAGCACATCGTCGTAATCCCGCTCAGGATCCACCGCGGGCAAGCAGCGATCGCCCGTTGGGCCTCACCCACCGGCTTTGTTTAACGTTGGCGGAAGCCAAGGCGCACAGGGCTAACGGCTATGCTGCTATTGGCCGGGGACGGCGGAAGTTCCGAACCGGCGATGATGGTCGTACTAAACGCTCGCTCGGTTCTTGGGTTGCCCCGTCCAGTCAGCATCTTGCAGTTCAATGGGCACCGGTGAGAGAGGGGGGCACCCATGAGCGGCAGGGACGCGGTCGAGAACGGACAGGCTGCGGTGGCAGAAACCGACGGGTTAAATCTGGTGTCGCAGCCGCTAGGGTATGCGGTCACCGGCCACACCGATGTCGGCCAGGGCACCGACGATCCCACTGCTCGCCAATTCACCGTCCACCGCATCGACCACCCGGTCGCCCAGGGCGCCAGCTTCGATACCGCCGACGCGGTCCGTGCCCATCTTGACGAGTTGGCAAAGCTGCCCCGCTGGCGCCTGGATCTCGATGACGAGTCGATCCGGTTCGACACCACCACGCTCACGGTCACCGACAAACGAACCGGGGAAAGCTTTTGCCTCAAAGCATGGAAATCGTTTGGGATCGCCGGCGTCATTCTTGGAGATCAAACGCCCTGCGCACCCGTGGGCGTGCGCCACATCTCGGTAGTTGCTGAACGACCTCCCACGATCGGACATTGGTACAACTCAGACGACGGCTAAGCCGCACGCCATCCCACCGCCACGGAACGGGGCGCCCGGCGCGCTGTGCCTTTCTTTTACTAGGGATCCGCGTTGTCAAGATGGCTGGAAAGAACGGTACCCCCTGACGACACCTAAAGACGACGCCGCAGCGAAGAACATCCGGGCGGCGATGGCCGAATTGGCCACCAACTTCGCCACTCACACTGACCTCATCCCAATCCTCGAAGCCGTAACGGCCCAGGCAGTACAGCTGATCAGCGCGGTCGACATCGCCGGCATCCTGCTCATCGACGGCGAAAGACACCAGGCGCTGGCTTCCACTGCGCCGCTGGCTGCCGAACTCGGCATCGCTCAGCTCGACCTTCGGGAAGGTCCGTGTTTGGACGCGATCTCCAATCAGCCGCTCGTGCACTGCGCCGATTTTGCCCGCGACTCCCGCTGGTCACGGTTCGCCGCGGCCGCGCTGACCGCCGATATTCACAGCATGATGTCGTTCCACCTCTACTCCCATCCCAAGACGCACGGCGAGCTCGGCGGCCGCGGCGCGCTGAACCTGTTTAGCCGCAAGGCAAACTCTTTCACTCTGGCTGACCAAGCCGTCGGTGCAATGCTGGCCACCCACGCCGCAACCGCCCTTATCGCCGCCAACAAGCAAATCCAGTTCGACTCTGCCCTGGCGAGCCGCGACGTCCTCGGCCAAGCCAAAGGAATCTTGATGGAACGCTTCAAAGTAGATGCCGTGCGAGCGTTTGAAATGATGGCCAAGCTGTCTCAGGACACCAACACCCCCGTACGCGTCATCGCCCAGCGCATCGTAGAGACCATCTGAACCGGCGATGCTGGTCCGGTCAGGCGCATGTGCTGTGTAATGGACCCTGCCGTCTCGTAACTAGAGAAACGAGACAGGCACCGCGGAGCAGTGCCCAGTCCGCATAGCGCCAGGTCGCGGTGTCTCATTTCTCGTCTCACACCGCGTGTCTCAGATCCTCGATGTCGGAAGTTGATGAGACGGTGATGGCGTGACGGCGATCCTCGGGTATGCGCGGGTGAGCACTCTTGGCCAAGACCTCAATGCACAGCTCGCGGCCCTGGCTGCTGAGGGCGTCGAATCCAGCCACGTGTTCACCGACAAGCTGTCCGGTGCGGTGAACCTCGGGCGGCCGGGCTTGGCGGCCCTGCTGCACTACGCGCGCGAAGGTGACACCGTGGTGGTCACGGCCATCGATCGGCTGGGCCGATCGGTCGCCGAAGTCACCCGCACCATCGCGGATCTGGGTGAGCGCCGAATTCTGGTGCGCGCCTTACGCGAAGGCGTGGACACCGGCACGCCCACCGGCCGGGCGGTGGCCGCCATCATGGCAACCTTGGCCGAACTCGAACTCGAACTCGGCCGCGAGCGTCGAGCCGCCTCACGTGAGTCCCGGCGTGCCCGCCAACTGCCGGCCACGAAGCCGGCGAAACTGACCGCGGAGCGCCAGAAGCAACTGCGCCGGCTCGCTGCGACCGGTGAGCCCGTTCCCGAGCTTGCGAAGGCGTTCGGCATAAGTCGCGCCACGGCCTACCGCTATCTATCGCAGCTGGAAGTCTAGCTGCGAGAGCCAAACATGTTGTCGGAGTCAGATTTTCATCGTCTTGCCGCAGTTGCCGCAGCGGATGAGTCCGTGCTTGGTGGCCCGGACGTTCACGAAGGTGAATCGGCAGTACGGGCAGGTGATGGTGGGGACGGATACGGCCATGGTGGCCTCACTTTCCTGGAAGGGTTCTGCGTGCGGAGAAGCGGTCAGCCGCGTTCGGTGACCGTGGTGTTGGGGTGCCGTGCAGCGGTGGAGGCCTTCACGAACTTGCCGGTGACGGCACTGCGGTGATGGGTCCCATTGCTGCGGTTGGCCCCGCGTTCGGTGACCGTGGTCCTCGGGTTGCGCGCGGCGGTGGACGCCTTGACGTAGCGACCGGTCGTCGCGCTCCGGTGATGTCCCTTGGCCATTGTCGGCGTCCTTTCTCGTGCGCCCGGCCCCCGAGCGGAGCCGAACACTTTGGTAACTAACTTTCCACTTTAGTGTATCAGACGTTTCTACTATCGTGTAAATCCGCCTACAATCGTGCTATGACCTCCGACAACGCTTCCCTCGGCCCCACCCTGCGCGAGCTTCGAGAGTTCTCGGGAAAGACGTTGAAAGCCGTGGCCGAGCCGTCCGGGATCAGTACCGCCTACCTGCAAAAACTCGAGCGCGGCGACGTCAAGAGCCCATCGCCGAAGGTGCTATACGGTCTTGCCGAAACGCTGGGCGCCGACTACCTCGAACTGATGCGCCGCGCCGGATACGTCGTGCCAGGCGGCACGGCGCACGGCAACACTCTGGCCCACGCGCTGAGTTCCGAGGGCCTCACCGAGCAGGAGGCGGAGGCTCTCACCACGTACCTCCAACTGTTACGACACAAGCAGCGGCAGCGAAATGCTTGAGGACCTCGACAGTGCACACGACATCGAGCAACGCACTCACGCGCTGCTCAAGGCCGCTGATGCCTACGGCCGGTACCCCACGCCGGTGGACGACATCGTGTCGGCGCGCGGCCTCCTGGAGGCCGATGACTTCACCCTCGACGAAGGGGTGCTCGCCGCGATGCCCAAACCGCTGCGCGATCTCGTCCGCCGCGGATACCGCGGCCTGCGCGGCGCGTTAGACCGTCGTGAGCGCACCGTCCACGTCAGCCAGCTGGTCACCCACGAGGGACGCAAGAACTTCGTCAAACTCCACGAGGTCACCCACGACCTGCTGCCCTGGCAGCAGCAGCTCGTCCACACCGACAACGAAGAAACGTTAAGTCCTTCAACTAACCGACTCTTCGAGCAGGAAGCCAATCAAGGTGCCGCTGAGCTGCTGTTTCAGCGACACGGATTCACCCAAGACGCCAGGAGCCTGGAGATCGGCGTCGCCAGCGTGGCCCACCTGGCCCAACGCTACGGATCGTCTCTTCAAGCAGGGTTTCGGCGCTACGCCGAAACACACCAAGACGCCGTCCACGTCCTGTGCCTGAGCAAGATGCCCAACAGCGACGGCAGCTACGACCGTCGCGAAGCACCTCGCTCCTCAAAATGGGCGGAGCGCTTCGGAAACACGCGATACCCGCGACGCCTGCACCCATCGGCGTACCCCTTCCTGGCGGCGATCGACCACGGGCTCGGTGAGGTGCCCATGCTCGATCTGGCTGGCGTTCGGGTGAACGTCCGGGTGGAGACGATGAACACCGGCTACGCGGAGATCATGATGCTCTGGGTGATGCCCCAGCACCGTCGCTTGCTGCGCCCCATCCGCGTCCGCCTGGCCGACGACTGAGCAGCCAAGCGCGTTAGCCTCGCGTTTCTATAACCGTCGTTTTTGGGACTGACCCCGTGCGACGGAAACGGCCGCTCGCATCGGTACTTCTCCGGTGAGTACCGATGCTGAAGCGGCCTTCAACTGTTTGCACCCGGCGCTGGCACTCTTCGGCCGGCCTGTGTTTTGGGCCGTCTCGAACCAGAAGAAGAGGACACGCTCGCTCGCGTGGCCCCGGGTCACCCCCGCCTAGGGAGTTCCCGGTCGACACCTCCGAAGGGAGCACACCGGTGAGCAACCAGACTGCCGCTGTCCTCATCGTCGCCATTCCCCTGCTCGGGTTCTACCTGCTAATCGGTTACATCGTTCATAAGACCGGCACGACCGCCGGCATCGCCGACATCGGTCGGGCCGTTGCCGACATCATCCGCGCCGTCGCCGCCGTCATCTCCGCGGCCTTCACGAGTCGAAGTCCGTGATCACTCGTACCCCCGGGCCCCGCCTGAGCTTGATGCTGGTCGACCGGGGCCGCCGTGATAGGGGTTCGGAGTGTTTCTCGAACTGGTCGATCTGCGCCCCAGCCCTTCCGATGACCATTGGTGGATGCCGCCGTTCGCCGAGAACGTCATCTACGAGCACCCCCATTGGTGGAATCGACAGCTCGGCGAGGAGCCGTGGTTCGTTCAGGTGCTCGATCAGACAGGGGCCGAGGTGGCGCGGGTCGAGTTCGACGACCCAGGCGGGATCAACCCTGAGTACGCGAGCGTGCCCGACCTCGGTGAGGAGCGCTTGGAGATCCAGTTCCTCGAGGTGGCCACCGCGGCGCGCGGGCACGGCGTGGGTGGGCAGGTAGTGCGCAGCCTGATGGGGCGGCACCCAGACCGCAGACTCTTCGCCTACAGCGAGGGCGCCGACCGCTTCTGGGCTTCGCTGGGCTGGGAGTCGTTCGAGCACCCAGCCGGCGGCTACCGGACGCTGTTCGTCCAGCCGTCGGTGGGCGGTCTGAGAAGTGCGGTGTAGCGCACACCCGCGGCGACCTCGCGCAGTCCCGAGTGCTGTCCCGCTGTTCGGACCTACGGACTTTTAATCCGCAGATCCAAAATCGAGTTGGACCTATCGATCCGCTCCAAGACCTTCGTGATCGAGACAACCCCCGGGCCGCCTGGGCTGACCCGCTGACTCTTAATCAGCGGGTCCGGGCTTCGAAAGCCTGACCCCGTACCGTGCGCACTTCGACAGCTCGAAAACGGCCCCCAAAACGGTGTATTTCGTCCTCTGTATCGAGCTAACACGCGACTGATGCTAGCTATCCGAGCTATCTGTGCTAGCCGTGCTACGCTAGCACAGATAGCGAGGCGAGCTCCCCTAGCTAGCTTGCAGTCCATAACCCGAAAGGCCATTCATGCAGGCAAATCGATATGCCCTTGCGAATCAAAAAGGCGGCGTCGGTAAGACAGCCACGACACTCGGTCTGGCCAGCGCGATCAGCCACCGCGGCGGTAAAGCGCTCGTTGTCGACATGGACCCGCAGGCCAACGCGACCGAAGGCCTCGGCATCTACACCACCGACGATCAGCTCACCACCGCGGACTTGATGGACCGCACCCAACCCGGCTCTGCTATCGATGCGGTGCTAGCAACCGAATGGGATGGCATCGACCTCATCCCCGCCCACCTCGATCTGTCCAACGCCGAATCCAGCGGTGCCTCTGACCTGGTGTTTCGCCTCGACGTGGCCTTCGAGGGCCTGGACTTATCGCCTTATGACGCCGTCCTTTTCGACTGTCCACCCAGCCTCGGAAAGCTCCTGTTTGCGGTGCTTTTGACCGTCGACGATGTCTATGCCATCACCGAGCCAACCAAAGACTCAGTCAAAGGCGTTACCAGGCTCGAAACCACCGTGCAGAAAGTCAAACTCCGCCCCAACCCCCGCCTCGAGCTCGCCAAGATCATCATTTCCCGCCGACAAAACAAAGGCGAACACATCGACCGCGAACGCGAGCTCCGCGCCGCGTACGGCGACCTCGTAGCTCACACCGTCATCCCCGATCTCGGCGCCCGCCAAGACGCCCACAGCGCTGAAGTGCCCATCCACAAATACCGCGGCGGCAAAGCCCTCAGCTTGCAAGTGGCCTACAACGACCTCCTCGACGAACTCGGCATCACCATCGGAGCACCCGCATGACCACCACCCGCAAACCCGCCATCACACGCACCCACCCCGCCGATGTACTTCCCGACCGGCCAACTGCAGCCGGCCACCCCGAACCCTCCAAGCACACCTCCACCACGGCTGCACGTAGCAACACCGTCGGGGAACGGCTCACCGAGCAGCACAACGTCCGTATCCGCCCCTCCGTCAAAGACCGCCTCAGCAAGGCCGTCGACAAGCTCCGCTACGAAACGGGCGACAGATCCATCAGCATCGCCTACATCACTGACCAAGCCATCGATACCTACCTCCGCGAACGCGGTTGCTAGCACACCTAGCTCTGCTAGCTAGCTGTGCAGGAAGGACAGGGTGCATCCTCCTGAAAAGGGCCTGAACTGGCCCGATGCGTAGCCCTGAGCCAGTGCCATGTCCTTCCTCGCCGCCAATCGTGGTGAACGTGGTGGTCCTGCTGTCAAGGCCACGCCGCTACGCGGTCGACCATGGTCGAGCCTTGACAGCAGGACCACCACGCACAAAAGCGGCCACTACGAGGAAGGGCATGTCGCGAAGCGCAGCTCTGATAACGCCGAGAGCTGTTGGTAACCAGGCCGAGCTTGGCGACGGAAGCCGCAGCCGCAATTACGGGTATCTGCACGCCTGCTCGTTAACGTCTCCGGCATGCGCATCGACATGTTCAATCGCTCGTGTGGACGCTGGTTATCCCGCGGAACCTGTGAACGGGCCGAGTCCACGTCGAGAATCAGCGTGACGGTACAAACGCGCCATTTCGACGACCGGCCCACCGCTGTAAGCCAGACACACCACCCGGCTCCGCGCCTGGGCGCTTGGAGCATGCCGTGACCGTTCGACACATCTACGTCGATGAAACCAAGCAGCGCGACTATCTGCTCGTTGCCAGCGTCCACGTCACGACGGACCTGGGCGCCCTGCGCCAGGTGGTGCGTGGGCTGCTACTACCCGGACAGCGCTACCTGCACATGAAAGACGAGAAAGACGGCCGCAAGCGCACCATCGCTCAAACCGTCGTCGACGCCGGCGTACAAGCCACCGTCTACCGTGCGGGAGCTCAGCACCGCAACGAACGCCAGCGCCGTTCAGCGTGTCTACGTGCCCTCATCGACGACCACGCCACCATCATCGGCGCACACATCGTTCTCGACGAGGACGAAACCATGGTGAACTTCGACAACCAGAAACTGATCGAGTACACCCGGGCCGCCGGCTGCCGCGACACCCTGCGCTACGAGCACAAACGCTCCCACACCGACGCGCTGCTGGCCATCCCCGATGCGATCGCCTGGTGCTGGGCAAAAGGCGGCGACTGGCGCAAACTCATCAACCCCGCCGTCACGGCTATCCGAGACGTCTGACCAGGCCCTAAAAATCGCGAAGCCCGAGCGCCACGGTCGTCCGGCCGGGTCTCGGGCTCACTTCCTGAAGCTCAACGCAACAGGCACCACCCAATATACGAGACTAAGCACCCCTAAGCCAATACCAGCCCATATAAGTCCCCTAGGGACGAGAAAATCGTTCCCTGCTCGCCGCCTGCGCCGGCAACGACGGGCGCTCCTAGCCCGCGATGGTCGCGGGCATTTCGCCGCTGGGTTTCAAAGCCGCATAAGCCACCGGTCACGAAAACGTCACGGGCGCACGGCGTGTCAGAGGCGATCTATCAGATAGTCGTGTGAGGGTTGGCATATGGCGCAACCGCACAAGGGTCAACGGAAACTCATCATGTGTCGCCCCGCTGAAGCGGTTTATGACGAGGCGAAAGCCGAGGCTGCTCAGCGAGGCATCAGCCTTTCACAGCTCGTTGCCGACGTCCTGGCATATCGCTACGGCCGCGAAGACCTTGTTCGCGAACTCGATCAAAAGACGGAGGTTCTGCCGCTGGCAATCTGACAGCCCCGCCTCGGCGGCCAACTCTTCGTGGACTGACGGACGACCCGAGGCACATGTTGACAGCTGAATAAACGGCGAAACCCCCGGCTGGCGGGCCGAGGGTTTCCGCTTCCCCGAAGGGACGTGTCTTGCCTGACTCGTCTCACGGTAGCGCATACCTGTCTGCGGTTCCAGATGGCGCGCACCGTGGTGTTTCAGAAACCGATACATTGTTGCCCGCGTATCGCGGGTGTACACGCTTGCAGCCGCGGCGCGGAGTGGCCCGCACGGGCCCGCGTGCGCACGCGTTGTTGGCGGCCAACTCCCGCACCGTCGCGGCGGCGATCGTGCTCGAGCTCGGCGATGCCCCGTACGCGGGTGTGCCGTGCTGGGCTGGCGCGGATCGGTGGGCCCGGTGGACGGTTCCGGTGGCCTACGACTTGCGCTACGACGCCGACGTTCGCCCGCACATGGGGGCCAACCAGATCAGCCGGCGCGCGCTGCTGCGCATCGCCCAGGCCCGCGCACGTTATGCCGATTACACCACCGGCCGGGATTGCCGGCCCAGCAATGAGCGGCTGGCCACCGACACCGGTTACGACGTGCGCACCATCCAGCGCGCCAACACCGTGCTGCGGTTGCTGGGGGTGGCTACCGAGGTGCTGCGCGGTCGCCAACGCACCCGCGCCGAACGCCTGGCCTCCTGGCGGGTCGGTGACCGCGGCCGCGGCTGGGCCAGCGTGTGGGCGCTGCACGACCACCGGCTGCTCAACCGGGTTATCCACAAAGTCCAAACGGTGCTGTCACCCCATCCACGTAGTGGTCCCGTTAGGGATCAACACGTCCGTCAGGATGTGGTTACTACCGTCACCCGCCGCCGTTCCGGCGCCGGTAACCGCGGCGCGGTGCACCGCGCGGACCTTAACGGCGGGGGGGTGGCGCTGGCTAAAGCGTGGCGCGCTGATCCGCAGGCCCCCCCGTGGTGTCACCGGCATAGTCCCAGCGCCTGGGCAGCGATTCTGGCCGCTCCCGCCCGGCACGGGTGGACACCGCGCGATGTGAACCAACTCGTGCGCGACTGGCTTGGGGTAGGGCACTGGATTCCGGACGCCCCGCACAAGCCGATCGGACTGCTGGGCGCGATGCTGGCATGGCACGGGGCTGAGCACCTGGCCGCGCGTCCGGCCGCCCTCGATGAGGCGCGCGAGGCCAGCGAGCGCGCCGCCCACCAGGCCCATGTGGCAGCGCAGCGCGCCGCGCATGTGGAGCACCTGCGCGCCCGCGCGGCGGGCCGGCGTGCTCTAGCGAGCACGGGGCACGCCGCGGCCCGCGTGATCGCGGCTGAGGCGGCCCTCCGCGCGGCGCGGCGCCGCACCCAGGCCGCGGCCGCCGATGCTGTCGCGCAGGCGGCCGCGGTGCGCGCGGTGCGGACGCACCAGACCCCGCCGGCCCCGCGGTGCTAGCCGAGTCCGTCGCCGCCCAAAACCGGCCACGCGCGCTGCTTGCAGCACACCACATCCAGGCGCGGCAACTGCGCGAGCGGGGGTCTGGTGCACCAGCCAGTCAAGGACCTCCTCACCGCACGATTGAGCGCGGCGCACGAGACGAGATAGATAGTCAACGTCGCCTCGATGCTCATCGGTTCTCTTTCGCTGCAGCGCCGCGTGGGTAGGCGGTAGGGGTATGGACAACCTCCATCATCGCTCCGCGGCGCTGGCCCAGCCCCGGCTTGCCACGATGGAGGTTTGTCTTGAGTGGGGGCCGGTAAGTGTCGCTTGCCGCGACGGGCCCAATAGCGCTTGGTAGCGGGCCTGGCGCAGCGGTGGAGTGTGGTGCTGTCGGCCGGTGCTTGCCCCAGCTGTCATGTCCCCTCAAACCCCGCCCTGCATCCCGGTTCCTTCCGCGGGTTTATCCGCCCTCGCCCAGGCCCACTCTTCTGATGCACAGGGGCGTCCCCTTCGCCCCTGCCGCTGGCCACCCCAGCAACTCTTTCCCTCAAACCCGCGTGTTACCGGGCACATTTGCACAATTGTGTGCAAGGCTGGGTGGGCCGTCCGCTGGGCTAATTACCCGACGTGCACGTGGTGGGCGGTCCAGCTCAAGGGTGGTGGCCAGGGTGTTGACGATTGCGAAGCTGTCGCGGTGGTCGGTGAACTATTACAACGACACCGCCCGGGCGGCCGGGCAGGCCGCCAAAGATTTGCAGTGTGCCAACGGCGGGTTGGGGGAGTATTACGGCGAACACGACACTCGTACCCCGGTGTGGGTGTGCGCCGGCGATGCCCACCGGGCCGCGGAATTAGTCGGGTTGAGCGACGCCGAGCGGGCCGGCGGGGACGCCGATCCGGGAGTGGTGGCGCGCTGGCTTGACGATGGGATCGCGCCCAACGGCGCGTGCGGGCGCGCCTTCGGTAAGGGCAGTGTGCATGGGTTTGATTTGACGTTTTGTGCGCCCAAGTCGGTGTCGTTGGTGCGGGCGTTGCGGGCCAATGAGGTGGCCGATAAGGCGGTGCTGGCCGCGCACACTACCGCCATCGCCGAGGCGCTGGAATACCTCGCGGTCCATGCCGGCTACACCCGAGTGCATAACCCGACCACGGGTGATAAAGACCTCGTTCGGTTGCCCGGTTTGGTCGCCGTGGCGTATCAGCATGAGACGTCGCGGGCGGGGGATCCGCACCTGCACACCCACGTGTTGGTGCCGAACCGACAGGCCCGTGCTGATGGGCGGTTGGTGTCGTTGGATGGCACGTCGTTGTTTCATGAAGCCAAGGCGGCGGGGGTGATTTATCAGGCGACGTTGCGTCGGGAGTTGCACCGTTCGTTGGGGGTGGAGTGGGCCGCGGTTGACCCGTGTACGGGTATGGCCGAGGTCGCCGGGATCGACCCGAACAGTGTTAGCGCGTGGTCGCAGCGGGCCTCGCAGTTACGCGAGTGGGCGGCCCACAACTTGGTGGTGGTCGGCTCGGGCGCGGGGCCGTCGGCGGCGCAGTTGGCGGCCGCGCAAAAGGCCACCCGGCCGGCCAAACCCGAACAACTCTCCTGGGTCCAACTGGTGGCGGAGTGGCGTGCGGATGCGCGCGGATTAAAGGTGGATCGGGCTGCGTTTCTGCAAGCGCGCCAGGCGCGGCGGGCTGCTGCGGCGGCGCCGTTTCATCGGGCGCGGTTGGCTGCGGCGGCGGCGAAGATTGAGAAGGCGGCGTTTACCCGGGCGGATCTGGTCGAGGTGATTGGTGCCCAGTTGCCGGTCGATATCGACGGGGAGACCCGAACCCCGCGCGAGCTGATCGAGGCCAGTGTTGACGCGGTGGGGATGCGGCTGACCGCACCCCGGGCCGCGCATCAGCGTGAGGGGCACGAGCGCTACACCCTGGATCGGATTCTGGCCGAAGAAGCCCTGCTGCTCGACGCGGTGGGGGCGCGTGAGGAGCGGTCGCAGTTGTTCGGGTTGCATGAGTTTGACCTGGAGGGCTTGTCGGGCGATCAACAGCGCGCGGTGCGCACGATTGCGTGGTTGCCGTGGCTGGTGTGCCCGCTGTCCGCGCCGGCGGGTGCGGGGAAAACCACCTCGATGCGCGCCCTGCGCGCCGCGGCGAACCATAGCGGCAAGCGGGTGCTGGTGGTGGCCCCGACGGGCAAAGCCGTCGATGTGGCGGTGCGTGAAGGCGCCGGGGACACCGGCGTGACGGTGGCCGCAGCGCTGCGTTCGCTGCGGGAGAACACGCTGACGTTGACTCCCCGCACGCTGGTGGTGGTGGACGAGGCGGGCATGGTGGGCACCGATGCGTTGCGCGAGCTGCTGGCCGCGGCCACCGCGGCCGGGGTCAAGACCGTGCTGGTCGGCGATGCCTACCAACTGGCCCCGGTGAAGGCCCGTGGGGGCATGTTCGCCCAACTCTGTACTGACCTGCCCTGGACCCAGACACTGTCGGAGGTGTGGCGGATGCGTGACCCGGATGAGCGGGCCGCTTCCCTGGCGTTGCGCGACGGCGGCCCGGCGCCCGTGCGCCGCGCGGTGGCATGGTATCGGGCTCAGGGGCGGCTGCACGCCGGGGACCCGATCGCGATGGCCGCCGACGCCCTGGCGGCCTACAAGACGGATATGGCCGCGGGCCGCGATGCGCTGCTGATCGCCGACACCACCGAAATGGTTGACGCACTCAACCGGCGCCTCCATGACGAACGCATCGACCCCCAGGCGCCCACCGTGGCTGCTGCACGCGGACAACGCCTCGCGGTCGGCGATGTCATCGTGAGTCGGCGTAATGAGCCAGCCATCCCGGTGTTCGAAGCCCGCCGGGCGGTGCCCGATCCGAGCGCGGATCCGGTGCGCAACGGGCAACGCTGGCAGGTCCTCGCCGTCGATCGCGAGCATGATCGCATCGCCGCGCGTCGGCTCGAGGATGGCGCGCGGGTGGTCTTGAGCGGGGACTATCTGCGCGAGCACGTCAGCTATGGGTATGCGGTCACCGTGCACGCCGCCCAAGGGGTCACCGCCGACACCGCGCATGCCGTGCTGGGCGAGTCCACCCGCCGCAACCTGCTTTATGTCGCCATGACCCGCGGCCGCGAGACCAACCACGCCTACCTCTATGAGCGGCTGGGCGGGGAAACCGAGCATGAACACCCCGAACCCCAGTCGGGGATGCATGTGGCGCGCCGCGGCACCGGCCATCAGGCCGCACAGCTGGTGCGCGGCATCATCGGCCACCGTAACGAGCAACCCCGCACCGCTCACGACGTCGCCGCCCAAACCGAGGACCATGCGCAGCTGCCCGCCCGGGTGCAGAGCCTGCTGGCTCGGCGTGCCGCGGGAGTGGCGCGCCGTCGTGCCGCCTACCAGCAGTGGCGCGACGACCGCCTCGACCGGCTGCTCGACCAGCAACAATGGATCGACCACCAGCGGCACCGCAGTCGCGGACGCGGCCAGAGTCGAGATTACGGATTGGAACTGTAGTGACCGTCGCCGGAACCCCTTCAGTCCCAGGGCCTTTGATGCCATAAGGTTCCGGGCAAATTGCGGATCCCTTCTCGGCCGCGCGGTTTCGGTTCACCGGGTGCAATCGTCGAGCTCGTCGACCGCGTATTGGTAGTAGTGCCTTGGGATTGGTCGCGGTGGGCTGCGCCGAGGGGTGCCCCGACGTGCACGGTTGCGAAGACGCGGTGTGGCTGCCACAAAGGGTATCGAGAAGAAGTTGATGACTTGCTTGATCCGTTTTGTTCGATGGAGAAATCGCATATGGTCAACATGCATATCGCGGGGTTCCTGGCGTTGAGTTCTGCGTTGTGCGGCGCGGTCGGGGACGTTCTTCAGCAACGCGCGACACACCGGGTCACTGACGACTCGGTCGGTCCCACCGGATTGATCGCCAAGCTGCTGTGTGATCAACGGTGGTGCTGGGGGTTACTGATCATGCTGGCGAGCGTCGGGTTGCAGGCGGCCGCGCTGGGCGAGGGTTCGGTGTTATTGGTGCAGCCATTGCTCATGTTCTCGCTGCTGTTTGCGCTGCCGATCAACGCGAGGTTGTCGCATCGCACAGTATCGGCGGGCGAGTGGCTGTGGGCTGGCCTACTCACTGTCGCGGTGATCGTGATCGTCACTGTCGGTGATCCGCAGGCCGGTCGATCGAGCGCATCGCTGCACGCCTGGGCCGGTGTGGCGATGGTGTTGGGTCCGCTATTGACCGGATGCGTTGCCGCAGGCCGTATCTGGGGTGGGGCGCTGGCCGCGGTGCTGTACGCGCTCGTGTCGGGTTCGCTGTGGGGTATCTTCGCGGTGCTGACCAAAGAGGTTGTCGGTCGGCTCAACGAAGGCGTCTGGACGGTGGTGTGGACGCCCGAGCTGTATGCCTTGCTGCTGGTCGCTCTGGGAGGTTTTGTCGGGGGGCAGTTGGCGTTTCGGGCGGGGCCGTTGACCGCGTCAATGCCGACCCTGCAGGTGTCGCAGCCGGTTGTCGCGGCGGTGGTGGGCGTCGCTGTCCTCGGCGAGACGCTGGACGCTGGTCCGGCGGGGCTGTTGGCCTTGGCGGCGGCCACGCTGGTGATGGTGACGGCGATCTTCAACCTCGCGCGTGTCGATGCGGTTGCGACGCAAAGCGAGGTGGAAGAGGACCGCCGTGTCCCGCTCGGCCAACCGGCGTAGCCGTTGACTCCCGCAGCCCGCAGCCCGGGCTCCGTCGGGATCCGGTGCCTGTGGCGGCTGGCTAGAGCTAGACGTCGTCGATCCGGTTGAGTTTGGGAGGCGCGCTGGCGCCGGCCTGGTCGGCCGTGGGCTCGGACGTGTCGGTGGCCCAGCGGCGGCGTCCCACCGCGACGGCAGCGGCTTCCCCGGTCGTCAACCGGTCGTGCAGCCAGGCCAAGGGTTTGGGCGCCCACCAACTCCATGGGCCAAGTAGGTGAATGAACGCTGGGACCAGGAACATTCGCACCAGGGTGGCGTCGGCTAGTACCGCAAGTGTCAGGCCAAGGCCCAGCATGCGCATGAACGAGACCTGGGCAGGAATCAGTGCCGCGAATGAAATCGACATCACCAGCGCAGCGGCGGTGACCACTCGGCCGATGCCCGCCAGGCCCAGTGCGGTGCTCTCATCGTTCGCGGCACGTGCCTCGGTGGGGCTCGGTGGTGCCTCAAGGGTGGTTTGAGAGGCCAACCAGTATTCGCGGATCCGTGAGACCAGGAATACTTCGTAATCCATGGCCAGGCCGAAGGCGATGCAGAACAACAACATCGGGATGTTGGCGTTCAACGTCCCGTTGGGGGTCGTTCCCAATGCCCGCAGGTGGCCGTCTTGGAAGATCCACACCATCGCGCCGAAGGCCGCCGTCAATGACAGCACGTTGCATACCAGCGCCTGCAGCGGCAGCACCACGCTGCCGGTGAGCAGGAATAGCAGCACGAAGGTGACCAGGGCGATCAGCCCCAGCGCGGTGGGCAGCCGTTTGGTGATCGCGTCAACGCTGTCGCGGTTGACCTGCGCCAGCCCACTCATGGCCACCGGCCGCCCTGCCGGTGTGGCGACCTGATGCAGCCGGTTGAGCTGGGCGGCCGAGGCTTGCGAATACAGCGGCACGGTGCTGGTCACGGTCAAAAAGGCGGCGCCGTCGGCGATGCCGGTGGGCGCGGCCGGCGGGCTCACCCGGTGCCCGGCCACGAATGTCCCGGTCGGCGCGGTGACTGCCGACACATCGGGAACCTGTGACAGGGCAGCGGCGTAGTGCTCCAGGTCAAGGAGGCTGACACCGCGTGTGTCCGGGACGACGACGGACACCGCCATCCCCAAGTCGTCGGTGAACTGGTTGTCCAACAGGTCGGCGACTTGGCGTGCCGACGCCGATCGCGGCAACACCCGTTCGTCGGGGAAACCCCAATGCACCCCCAGAAAGGGGACCCCGAGCAGCAACAACAGCACGACGACGCTCGACCCGACAGCAACAGCATGACGCAGGACAAACCGCGTCGACCGGTACCAGAACATCGAGTGGACCGGCTTGTGCGCGTCGTCGTGCCTCCACGTGGACGCCAGCAGCCGGTGCGCCAGCGGGCGCACGTCGAGGGCGTCTAGTCGCGGGCCCAGTAGCGCGATCGCCGCCGGCGTCACCACTACGGCAGCGACGGCCACGATGACGGCGGTGGCGACCACGGTGTAGGCCGACGACTTCAGGAAGTACATCGGAAACACCGCCAACACCGTCATCGACAAGCCGACGGTGGTGGCAGAGAACAGCACGGTGCGGCCCGCGGTGGCCATGGTGCGGAACAGTGCTTGGCTGGGATCGCCGCCGCATTCGGCGAGTTCTTCGCGGTAGCGGCTGATGATCAACAGGTTGTAATCGATCGCCAGGGCCAGGCCCATGGCGATGCTCAGATCCAGCGCGTACGTCGAGACGTCGGTGGTGAAGCTGATCAGCCGCAACACTGATAAGGTGCCGACGATCGTCAGTGCGCCCAAGATGATCGGCAGCGCTGCCGCTACCAGTCCGCCGAATACCCAGACCAAAACGGCGAAGCTTAGGGGAATGGCGAGGGCTTCCATGAGTATCAGGTCGCGCTGATTCTGTTCGTTGATCTGGTTGTAGGCCACGGCCATGCCGCCGGCGCGGACGGTGACGCCGTCGCGGTCGTGCACCAGTTCGCGGGCCAGCACGTTGGCGTACTTTTGCGCGTTGTTCTCCCCGCCTTTGAGGTTGGCCACGATCATCCCGGACTTGGTGTCCTTGCTAACGAGTGGAGCCGCAATCTGCGGCGGTGACGTCCAGGCCGAGGACACATTGAAGACCCACGGTGACTGTTGGAGTCGATCGACGATGTCGGTGCCGACCCGGCGCGCCGGAGCGCTGCGGGCGCCGGCGGGCGCGGTCACCACGATCAGCATCTTCTGATCAGTCTGAGCGAACTTGTCTCGGAGGATGTCGGTCGCCTTGGACGACTCCGAGGTCGGGTCTTGAAAGCCGCCAGCCGAGAGGCTGTTGATCACCGGGATGCCGAAGATCGCGGCCCCCATCAAGATCACCGCGGCGGCCGCGATGACACGTCGCGGTGCGGCAAGGGCGATGTGGGTAATTGCGCGCAGCATCCGGTTCCTCCGCTGAATCTCACTTCCCTGCTACCGCCGTAGCGGCCAGCCGCGATCCCGAAGACCACTGTGCTGCTAGCCTCAACACAAGCAGCGTCGCTTTGCCACCACCTTCGGAGCAGTTATACATCGTTGATCTCCCCGTCGTCTGAGACGCCGGGCTCTTACGCCGCAGTCGCACACCACATCTGGCCCAAATACCACTCTCGCCGAACATCACCAACGCGGGTCACCACCATCCGCGAGTGCGGCCCAATGTTCCGCGGGTCCCGAGTTCGTGCGTCGGCACCAAACAAACACGTCGCATCTAGGGGATCGATCGCTCGCGCAATGCGAGCGAAAAAATGAATGAAGGAACGATTGAATACACCGGACGATTCCATCAAAATACGATTTGCTACCGAAGAGGACTTGCAGACCGTCTACGAGAATCAGGCTCGCGCATACGGAATCTCAGTGGCGCCCGGGGACGTGGAAGGTTGGAAACGCAAGGTCGAGCTCGAGGACATCTTGGTGGCCGAGGATGTCTCAGATCCGCGGCGACCATTCCTGGTCGCGACTTCCCTCTGCTATAAACTGCGACTGACCGTGCCGGGCGGCACCAGTCTCCGAGCCGCATGGCTGGCCATGGTTACCGTCGCGGCCACCCATGAGGGCAGGGGAATCTGGCAGCAGATCAGCATCCAGGGCTTCGGAATACTTCAGGATCGAGGTTACCCATTTATTTGCGGTGTTCCCACCCAGCCAACGGTTTACGACATCTTGGGCGCCGGGGTGGCGAGCTATCACCGTACCTACAACATCGACCGGCGTTTCGCGAAACTGCGAGGTGAGCCGCTCCGAAAGCGCGCGCGCGAACTCAACGCTGCCGAGGCGCGATCCGAGGTCCCCCCTATCTATGAGCGCTGGTGCGGCATAACTCATGGTTCGCTGGCCCGGGACAGCGCTTGGTGGGATGACTATCTGGAAGACCGAGTGACCCAGCGGGACAACGGGTCCGAGCTGAACTTCATCATTCATCCAGACGGTTTCCTCACCTACCGAGTGATGGGAGGCAAACCACATGCGTTTCGCCCCCCTTTTGGCACCCTGGTTGTCCAGGATTTCTGCGCGATCACAGACGAAGCGCACACCGAGCTGCTCGCGACATTGCTGAGCCTGGAGTCCTTCAACGACATAGAGATTGAGCTGCCCGTCGATGATCCGCTTCCCCTCAAACTCAGGGATCCCCGGCCTGCCCAAACTGCGGGCATCAGCGATTTCCTTTGGCTGCGCATCATGAACGTGCCCGACGTGCTTGGCAAGCGGATCTATTCTGCTGACGTCGAGGTCGTCCTGGAAGTCACCGATCCGCTGGTCGTCGCTGGAGGCCGATACCTGCTCCAAACACGCGACGGCATCGGAACATGCACGCCCCATGACGGGCGACCAGACATCAGAATCGGCCTGGCCGAACTCGGAACGGTCTACATGGGCGCGCATTCCGTGTCAGAACTCCACGCAGCCGACCGCATCACGGAACTACGCAGCGGCGCGCTGGTCAATCTGGAAGCCGCCTTTAGCACCCAACGCGCACCTTATTCCGGCACGCTCTTTTAACCAGTGTTCCAGCACGTGGCCGACAAGGCCTCCGAGTTACCAGGTAGCGGCACGCTTCCAGCGCGTGCTGATCATTAGAATCAGCCGCACCAGTGCTCGTCGTGACCTGGTGGAGTGGAACCAGGGAACAATGACGGCTGCGGAACGACCAGATCCCTTGTTGCGCCTGGATGCCACAGCAGAGGCGATCGCGGGCCTGCGCGATGTTTTTGCCGCCGAGGAGCCGTTAAGCGATGTCTTGGTGCGGGTTGCTCAGACCGCCGTGAGGGCGATTCCGGACGCCGATGCTGTCAGTATCACCGTGATCAGCGGCAACGCCGGCAGCACTCCAGCGAGCACCGATGAACGGCTCATCGCCTTGGATCGCCTGCAGCTGGAGTCCGGGCAAGGGCCCTGCATGCAGGCGGCTCAGGAGCGTAGACCAGTGCGTGTGGAGATTGCTGCCGCGGACGGGAATCGATGGCCCGAATTCGGCGAAAATGCCAAAAAGCTTGGTGTTCGGGCCTGCTTGTCAGCGCCGTTGCTCGTCGATGACGGCGAACCCGAACTTGTTGGCTCACTTAATGTTTACAGCTACACCGCATCGGCGTTTGACCCGTTCGACGAGGGCCTGATCCGGCTGTATACGGTCACGGCCGGCCAAGCGATCACCAACGCCCGCCGGTGGCAGAAGACCCGCGATACCGTGAGTAGTCTGGAACGCGCGCTGACCTCGCGGGCCGAAATCGATCAAGCAAAAGGTGCGTTGATGGCTATCCATGGCTGCACCGCTGACGCGGCGTTTGAGAGGCTCGTCAGCACAT